>NZ_JAUBPW010000112.1:0-13324 GCF_036700965.1 Microcoleus sp. Pol8_D6
TTGCACTTTACCCTCGCTCTCGCGAGCGCATAACCCAGGCTACGTCAAGTGCCATCGATATATTCAGCAAGCCCTATCATAGTGGGGGGGGATTTGGCAAGGAAAAAGTAGGCGAGAGATTTTTTTGGGAAGTGGCCGTGCAGTAACAGTTGCCATAAAGTTCGATCGAGCATTGAAACCCAGCGACGAACCGCAGATGAACATTCTACTCCCTAACTTGAAGCTACATTCATCTGCGTTAATCTGCGATTCAACGAGCTCTACTACTTGCTCAGCCGCTTATAAACCGTAGCCAAAGCATGGCTATCCCCCACATTTCCCGGAAACAAAACCACGGGTAAATTGGGAAACAGAGGATGATATGCATCGGTTTTCACCACCGAACAACCTGCGATAATTTGACCGATTTGCCTGACACTTTTTAGCGACAAACCTGTACTCAAAACATCATTAGAAGTAATGCCGCCCTTGCTAATCAAAAACCCGATATCGGCAGGCAGTCCCCGCACGATATCCATCAATAAAGCAGAAACTGCCTCTCCAAATTTTAACCTAATTTCTGCATTGTCAAATTCGAGTTCCTTGCGGCTGGTATAAATTACAGGTGTTTTACCATCGGCATGAGAAGTGCGGACTTTTTCGAGAGTTTCATCGAGCATTTGGGTGCGATACTCTGGTGAATCTTCTAGCAAGTGAGATACATCTATTTCAATGCTAACTATATTGGGTTCTTTTAACAAGCGTTCCAATTGTTCAGTAGTTTTCTTAACGTGGGAACCAACTATTACTGCACCCGGTTTGCCATCTCTCACGTATTTTGCCATTTCGTCGGCTGCTACTGGCTGCGGGCCCAGGTCAGCTAAGGATGTTAAAATACTCGCCCCGCTGCGGAATAAAAACTTTTTGCCTTGACTGGCAGCAGCGAGAATGTGTTTGGCAAATGTGTCTAAATCGCCTTGGCTTTCGCCGTCAACAACTGCACATTGGTTGTCTGTCATCTCCATCAGTCGATCTAAACTTCCGTAGCGGATGTCTGCAAGTAAAATGCGATCGACTGCATCAGCTTTGATGCGACCTTTGGTTTTTTCTTCTACGTAGTCGGGCAAGTAACTGTGACTGTAGCCGAAGACTGAATCTTTGGCAAATTCGGTTTGGTGAACAGGCGTTGCGACGCTGTTAACCATTAGGTAATGCACGCTGTGGCGGGTAATTCTGCCTCCTTCAAAAAAGGCGGGAATTAAAAAATGAGCGTCGAAGGGGCCGAGTTCTTCGGCGATCGCGTCGGTTTCGATGGGATAGTGGCCGCGCAGGGTAGAATCGGAACGGCTAACTATTAGGAAGTCTTCGATTTTTTCGCTGGCGATCGCCCTTTTTAGATTTTGGCACACTTCGCGGGTGACGGAGGCTGCTTTTTCGGGAGTTAGCGATCGAGTATTTGTCAGTATGAAGAAAATCGGGCACTTGTCCCGCAGCCCCAAACGCAGGGTGTCTTCGTCCCAACGTGTCAGCAGCAAGCAACTGTGCACGGTTTGAGAACCAGTCGGATCGTCGTCGAGAACTATAATCTTGGGTTTAACAGAAGACATACTGACCTGGTTGTTAACGTCACCTTTCCAAGATATCCTTAGTTGTTACGTAACAGGAAAAAATTTACAATAGTTATGATATTTTTTTCACAATTCTGATAACTTATAATTTGGAGAATGTGTTTGAGTTCGCTCGGTTCAGTAAGCTGCATATTGCTACTGGGTAAGAGGCGCACGCAGCCGTGCACGTTACTAACTTTTGCCCTTTTTAAAATTAGCAGCGTTTCGATCTTGCAACTTTTTCATTTCTGCTTGAACTCCCACGGCTACCTGCAAAGCTTCGTTGAGCAATCGCCCTTGTTCGCTGGCTCGATCGCTAATTTGGAGGGCATTCAAATTTTTTAAGTTATTGGCAAATAATTCTGAGTTAGTAGCGACAAATTTGTTGTTTTCCCTAAGAATTCTTTCAGTTTTCAAAGCTCGAACTAAATCGTCTCTGATTAGTTGCAAAGCTTGAATAACTTTGGCTCGATCGCCTATTTTGACTGCCACATTGCCGGCATCTTCTATCCTATCGTTAATTTCGATCGCTTTGATTATACCATTATAGCGATCGACATCATCAAAAAGATTGATTAAATGTTGGTTTTGGCGGCTGCACTGAATTTTCCACGCATCCTCAAAGATTAAACCGACGATCGCAGCGAAGTGAAGGGCGAACCACCACAAATAAGCTCTAGGAAATATCGCAACCAGCAGCCAACAACTGATGAGAACCAAAACAATTAAACCGACAGTTTTCAAAGCTTCGCGGGCAAACTTAGTCGCTGTCGGCGGCCGGTATACGCGATCGGGCCCGGCGCCGGTGAGGTGCTTGAGCTCACCGAGAGTAATTTCTAATCCCTGAATGTCAGCTCGCATAAATCTTTACAAATATATGTTAATTATAAAGTTTTGTAGTAGAACAAGGGGCTCGTCTACAATAAACCTAACACTTTTTCAAACCAAAACTGCACTATGTCTGCACGTCCTATATACCTCGACAACCACGCCACAACTCCGGTAGATCCACGGGTCCTTGAGGCGATGCTGCCGTATTTCACCGAACAATTCGGCAACGCAGCCAGTATCAACCACGTCTACGGCTGGGAAGCAGAAGCAGCGGTAAAACAGTCACGACAAATCATAGCAGAAGCGATCAATGCTTCTCCAGAAGAAATTGTTTTTACCAGCGGCGCAAGCGAAGCAAATAACTTAGCGATCAAAGGCATCGCCGAAGCTTATTTCAGTAAAGGAAAGCACATTATCACAGTAAAAACCGAACACAATGCAATTCTCGACCCCTGTACCTATTTGCAAAAATTGGGGTTTGACATTACTGTTTTACCGGTGAAAAGCGACGGGCTGATTGATATAGGCGATTTGATCAAAGCGATTCGGGCAGAGACAATTTTAGTTTCAGTGATGACGGCTAACAACGAGATTGGCGTCATCCAGCCGATCGCAGAAATTGCAGCAATTTGTCGCGGAAATGACATTCTTTTTCACACAGATGCGGCACAGGCGATCGGCAAAATTCCCCTCGACGTAGAGGAGATGAATATCGATCTAATGTCCTTGACAGCCCACAAAATTTACGGGCCAAAAGGCATCGGTGCTCTCTACGTGCGGCGCAACAAACCGAGAGTGCAGCTAGCGCCGCAAATGCACGGAGGAGGCCACGAACGGGGAATGCGATCGGGAACTCTCTACCCACCGCAAATAGTTGGGTTTGCCAAAGCAGTAGAATTGGCAATTGCAGAAATGCCGTCGGAAACAGAACGAGTGGTTAATTTGCGGCAGCGTTTGTGGGAAAAATTGAGTGAATTGGGCGATGTTTTTCTCAACGGTCACGCTACGAAGAGATTGCCGGGGAATCTCAATATTAGTGTAGCCGGTGTTGACGGTCAAGCGTTGATGTTGGGTTTGCAACCGGCGGCGGCAGTTTCTTCGGGATCTGCTTGCACTTCGGCGAAAATATCTCCCTCTCATGTTTTAGCAGCGATCGGGCGATCGGACAAATTAGCTTATGCTTCAATTCGGTTTGGTATTGGCCGGTTCAATACCGAAGCCGAAATAGATGCAGTCGCCGAACACGCGATCGCAACTATTACATCTCTCCGACAAGCTCAAAAAGTCAATCAATTTTAGATTTGAAATTTGAGATTTTAGATGAGAGAATTGAATATTAGGAAGTAGTTTTGAGTTTTTAGTTTTAAATTATTTAACTTACAACTCAAAACTTTCCCTCTTTTTATGGCAGAGTATAATTGGTATCGAACCCTTACTTAGAACCAAATACCTCGCGCACCCGATAAATCGGTTTTCCCTGCGACTCGTGATAAGTCCGCATCATCACTTCCGCCAGCAAACCAAAACAAAATAACTGCACGCCAGTTAACAGCAAAACCACAGCCAAAATCAGCAAAGGACGATTGCCAATACTTTGACCAAAAGCAAATTTTAGGAAAGTTAAATAAATCCCTAAAACCATTCCCAACGTCATAGAACTCAGTCCCAGAAGTCCAAAAACGTGCATCGGTCGAGTCAGGAACTTTTTCATAAAAGAAATAGTTAACAAATCCATCAACACCCGAAAAGTCCGCCAAATTCCGTACTTACTTTGACCGAAACGGCGGGCGTGGTGTCGCACAGGCAGTTCTGCAATTCTAGCCCCTTCAATAAACGCCAAAGCAGGCAAAAAGCGATGCAATTCCCCATACAAATTCAAGTCTGCGACTAACTCTGATTTATAAGCTTTCAAAGAACAGCCGTAGTCGTGCAGAGTTACGCCTGTAACGCGACCAATTAACCAGTTCGCAATTTTAGAAGGAATCAACCGACTAATAGTATTATCCTGCCTATTTTTCCGCCAGCCGCTAACTAAATCGTAGCCTTCATCTAACTTTGCCAACAATAGCGGAATATCAGCCGGGTCATTTTGCAAATCGCCATCAAGGGTAACAATAGCACGACCGCGAGCGCGATCGAAACCTGCGGACATGGCAGCAGTTTGCCCGTAATTGCGGCGCAAAATTACAGCACAAAGGTCATCGCGAGTGCTGGCTAACTGCTGGAGAAGTGCACCAGAACCGTCCTTAGAACCGTCATCTACACAAATAATTTGATAGCTGAGTCCAGATGGTTGGAGAGAAGATGCGATCGCCTCAATCAAATGAGGCAAACTTTCCACCTCATTATACACCGGCACCACCACCGAAACGTCGAAAACAACCTCAGCGTCAGCCTGCTGTGCAGCCAATTTTTCCAAAAATAATGCAGCGTCCATTTATTTATTCGATAACATCATTAATCATTGGTCATTGGTCATTAGTCATTAGTCATTAGTTCCCAGTCAACCGTCAACCGTCAACCGTCAACCGTCAACAACTAACTAGGTTGATAACTTGCCACAACTTTACCATATCCCCGCAATTGCTGGTAATAAGCTTGACTGACTATATCCCCATCCTCTGACAAAACATCGATACCGATACCGTTGCGACCTTGTACTTGTCCCGAACTGTGAATGTAGCGATTATCTCCGAGATACAATCCTACGTGAGTTGCTTTTTCGGGCGTACCAAAAAATACTAAGTCCCCCAGTTCTAAAGCACTGAGACTAATAGGTTTAGTAAAAGCTTCCTGCTGATAAGCATCCCTCGGCAACCAGATGCCTGCGGCCACAAAAGCAGCTTGCATCAAGCCCGAACAATCATAATTTGGCCCGACTGTACCCCCCCAAAGATAATAATTGGATTGGTTCATAGCCTCACGAGCGAAAGTAATTACTCTTGGTAATTTTTCCTTGATTTCTGCCTCAGAAAGCACCAGAGGATGATACACTGTTTCTGTCGGGTCGAGCAACTCAACATCTCGAATATCCAGCCATCCCGGATAATCATCTTCGCACAGTCGCACCATCACAGACGTTGTATCCCCCTCAACAACCGAGTCTATGCCATTTTTCTCCCCCTTCATAAGCTGGGGGGGATCAACTACTCGCAAATGTCGCCCCAGCGCTGCTTGAGTTGCCAATCGATCGCACTTTGGGGAATCGTAAATATTTATGTGCGATCGGGCTCGGTACTCCACAACATCAGATAATTGATAATTGGCCATTGCTAATTGCTTATTGTTTGCTGTTAATTGTTCGCATTTATTGTTCGCATTTAACGATAGATTGCCATTAGCTGCTAGCCGTTAACCGTTAACCGTCAGCCATTAACCATGACATTTTTTCACAAAGACGAACAATTAGAAACCCTCGGCATTAGCATTATAGACTCCGCATTGTCAGAATTTACAGGATTAACTGGCGATCGTATAGCCCTTACCTGGATAGTCTACGATCCACCAGTGCGAGTCAATACAGGCGGCGCGCTGAGTCCAGAAGAATTTTGGAAGTATCAACCGCGAGGTTTTAGCGCTAGAGCTTCCGAACGAATTTATCCAGCCAGCATCGTCAAATTATTCTACCTCGTTGCCCTCTGGGAATGGGCGCAAAAAGGCATGATTCAAACATCGCCAGAATTAGAACGCGCCGTCCGAGATATGATCGTTGATTCCAGCAACGACGCCACCAGTTTAGTAGTAGATGCCCTCACCGGCACCACCAGCGGCCCAGAATTATCACCAGGCCCCTTTGAAAGTTGGAAACAGCAGCGAAACATCGTCAACCGTTACTTTCAATCATTAGATTGGCCGGAATTACAAAATATTAACGTCAATCAAAAAACCTGGTGTGACGGCCCCTACGGTCGCGAGCGAGCATGTCTGGGAGAATTAATGGAAAATAGAAATATGCTGACTACAAATGCAGCGGCGCGTTTGCTGCACAGTATAATAGGCGGCGTAGCTGTTTCTGCCCAAGCATCGCAAGAAATGATGGGTTTAATGAAACGCAGTTTAGACCCAGCAGAATTAGAGGCAGATCCCGAAAATCAAGTTACAGGTTTTTTAGGCGGGGGATTGCCAGAATCAGCAAAATTGTGGTCAAAAGCAGGACTGACAAGCCAAGTTCGTCACGATGCTGCTTATATTGAAATAGCGGGTTTGCGGCCGTATTTGTTGGTTGTATTTACCGAGGGCAAAGAGAATAGCAAGAATGAAGAGATTTTGCCATTTATATCGCGGCAATTTGTCGAAGCGATGAAAGCACTTAATTAGATTTAGTAGTTGATTATTGCGGCTAGACTAGACTTGAATTGCAAAAATAATTGGGACGGGCTAGAAGCCCATCCCACATGGAAATTTTGTGGGATGGGCTTCTAGCCCGTCCAAAAATTTGATTAAAAGGAATTTTTTCCTAGAAGCTCTAAAACGGAGAGGGAGGGATTTGAACCCTCGAAGGATGTTAACACCCTTAACAGATTAGCAATCTGCCGCTTTCGACCACTCAGCCACCTCTCCAAGATGACAGTAACTAACTATAGCACACACATCTTATTCTTGCCAACCCCTAATTTAAAAATTCTTCAATCCCTTACTCTGTATACTTTTCGCGACCTCAATCGCCAGCCTCTTCCCCAAAGCCCCTAGCCTTCAAGTGCTTCTCCCAACTAAAATTGGAACTCAAAAAGAACCTCTTAGTATACAAATAGCCCAAGCGGTACAGGTGAGCCTTGCGATCGCCATCGAGATTAAAGTCCGTCGTCGTCACCCCAGCATCAGTCACATCAATATTAATCACCCTGCCCTTATCCATTTCTCGCTGGTGATAGCGGTCTCTTGCTTTCATCATGGTTCGGAACATCGCCGCCAGCATCGACAGCGGAGTATCAATCTTAGCTTTAGTCTCAATTCCGGTATCGACCAATCGAAACCCAAATGTAAACCAGCGGGGCGGCGCAGGAGTCGCACCAACGGATTGTTTGTCATAAATCCACAGGGGGAAATTGCTCAAAATTCCGCCATCGACAATTAAGTCATCGCCGAGTTTTCCTGGTTCAAAAAAGAGCGGAATACTCATCGACAACCGAACGGCTTCAGCCACGCTAAAATGTTCAGCACTTGGGAGTCGCAACTGCTCATACAAAGTATCGGAATCCGTCGATTCGCGCCGATGTAAGTCGTCGGGCAGCACCAACATTTCACCGCGAGTGAGGTTGGATATTACTACTTTTAATTCCCGGTCTTTTACGATGTGTTTGACATCGGCAAAAGTGTGCAAGTTACCTCGACCGAGCATTGCTTCCAGCCACTGCCGGAACGGCTGCGCCGAATATTCTCCCATCTGACGGCTAACAGTTAAGAAAAGCAGCGTCCAAGCAGGAGATTGCAAGTCGTCGGCGGGGTCGCCGTTTAAAATTAGAGGACTGTTTTTTTGAGTTAAAAATAGGCTGTAATCGAGCTGTCCTAAAATTTCCTCTAAATCATCAATTGACAAGTCGGTTGCCAATACTGCGGCAGTAATTGCACCGGCAGAAGTGCCGGCCAATTTTCGCCAGTTGATGCCCAAATCGCTACAGCACCTGAGTGCTCCTAAAAACGCAACTCCGCGCACGCCACCGCCTTCAAAAACCCCATCGGCATAGATTTGACCGTTTTCGTCGGGAGGCGGAAATTTGCTGAGAATTGTTTGTTTCTCCGTTGGGGTGATCCTGACACCGGGTTCTTGCAAAATTTGCTGCGGATACCACTTGCTCATGGGAAATACCTCGGATAAATTTGGGGTTTTAGATTGGAGATTTATATCTATTGTTCTTGATTTTTGTCGGCATCCATTGCCTCTTTGACATATTGTTGAACTTGCGATCGCACTTGTTCGTAGGCCACCGACGCGCACCAAGGTCGGAGAGATAAAATAGTTGTCTCTGGAGTAATCTCGGCTACCAAACAAGTCGGGGGCGGATTCTCCAACACCAGCGGGTGAGAGTGGGCAATTTCTAATAACTCAGCTACAGTTGGACGAATTGGCCGATCGCCAATATCAATCTTCAAGTCTACTCGCCTCGTTCCCATTGCCGTTGTATTTTTCAGTGTACCGTTAAACAACTGATTGTTCGGGACAATAATTTTTATGCGATCGTCTGTCACCACGGTTGTTGAAAAAATCCCGATGCTGTCCACCACTCCCTTAACATCGCCAGCTTCAATCCCATCCCCGACTTCAAAGGGCCGCAAACTAATCAACATTACCCCAGCAGCAAAGTGCGACAAAGTATTTTGCCACGCCAAACCAATGGCCAAACCCGCCGCACCCACCACCGCAACCACACTGGTAGTTTGAATTCCCAACTGACTCAAAGCAGCGACTACTCCCACTACCAAAATCGTAATTTCAGCAGCTTGAACTAAGAATTTCCGCAGCGTGGCTTCGGTGCGACTCAGTGCACGGCGAGTCACGCGCCCCGCAAAGTTGATCGCAAATCGCGTAATTAACAAAATGCCGATCGCCCACAGCAGTTGAGGTACAATTTTAAACCCCAATTCTACGAATTTTTTCGAGAATTCTTGGGCTAGTTCCAAGGCTTGTGTTCTTTCTGCATTTAGTTGAGAATAGAAGGTTTGTGCTATTGGTAAAAACGTCTGAGTAACTGTCATATCAATTGGGAATTGGGAGTTGGGAATTGGGAATTGGGAATTGGGCATTGGTAAACGCAGTCTCAGTCTTCTGCATAAGTCGGAGAGTCCGACAGGGGTTTTTAACCCCTGTCTCATAGCTAAAGTCCTCTCAAAGAGGACTAAAATCAATAATTTACTCGCTCAAAATCTTGAGTCGGTTTAAACCCACTTTTGCTATGAGGCAGGGGTTTAAACCCCTACCGGACTAATGCTAATAGTGTACTGCTACGCGGGGCAATCGGTGTTTAAAACCGCAGAGAATTTCCCACGAAATAGTCCCTAAAGTCGTGGCCCAATCGTCAGCAGTAATTTTATTTTCGCCATCTTTGCCCAACAGAGTCACCACTTCGCCGACTTCTAAATTGGGAATATCAGTTACATCCAGCATTAACTGATCCATCGTCACAGCTCCCACTTGCCGCACAAACTGACCCCGGACTAAAACCTGCATTTTATTAGAAAGATTGCGCGGAATACCATCTGCATAGCCGATACCAATTACGGCAATCTGTGTCGGCCGCTGAGCTATAAATTGATAGCCGTAACTGACGCCGGTTCCTGCTTCAATTGTTTTCACCTGCGTTACCCTAGCTTTTACCTGCATTGCGGGCTTCAAATTGGATCTCGACTGCAAGTGAGGTGCTGGATAAAGACCGTAGGTAGCTAAACCGACTCGCACTAAATCGTAGTGCAAATCCGGGTCAGCGAGGGCGGCAGCAGAGTTTGCCAAGTGGAGGCGAGGGGGGGTAATTCCTGCTATTTTAATTTGCTCGATCGCCTGTTTAAACCGATGGTGCTGCTCTCTCATAACTGCGGGGTCGGGACTATCTGCTGTCGCCAAATGAGAGTAAATGCTGGCTAATTTTAAATTGGGCAACCGCTTGACTAATTGCACAAATTCTGTAGCTTCCTGCCAGGGCGTACCCAAGCGAGACATTCCCGTATCCAACTTAGCGTGAACCGGCAAAGATTGGTTAAGATCGGCGAGAACTTCCGAAAAAATTAGGGCTTGTTTGGCAGTACAAATAGTGGGCTGCAAGTGCCAATGGGCGATCGCCTTTACCTGTTGGGCTGTATGGGTTGCCCCCAACAGCAAAATCGGCGCTTCTATCCCAGCTTCTCGCAATTCTATTCCTTCGGGAATTGTCGCCACTCCCAACCAACTAGCACCTGCTTGCAACGCTGTTTGGCTGACTGCAACAGCACCGTGCCCGTAAGCATCTGCTTTCACAACTGCCATCAGTTCTGTATCGGGAGATAAGAGTTTTTTAAGCTGTTTTACATTGTGAGTTAAAGCTGCTAAATCGATTTCTACCCAAGCCCGCTGGCAAAGTCCCCCGTTATCGTCCCACAGCAACGTCTGGCGGGATTCTTTTGTCGTTGATTCTGCGGTTGTTTGTTCCCCACTCCACATTGTCGATCGCTCCTACTTGCTTACACCATTAAAAACTGCTCGGAGATTTTACCCTAAGTTTGATTATAATAATATTCTCTCTTTAATCAAAGTTAACTGGTGTATCATAGCACCAAAAATACCCGGTAAAAACTATGGACGGACTGGTCTACCTACATTTAGCTGAAACTTGGGAAACGGCTGCGGCTCAAACTCGATCGACCAACTCAAAAAGGCACCTAAATTTAGCATCTACTCCTTTACTTTTCTTTACGATCGCTCTCACAATTTTCAATTTAGTCAACCCCGCACTCGCCATCAAAAAAGGTGCTTCAGGCCCGGAAGTAGCCGAACTCCAGAAAACTCTACAAAACGCAGGCTATTTTCGCGGTAAGGCTACAGGATTTTACGGTTCTCTCACCCAGGCTGCTGTGAAAAAGTTTCAAGCAGAGAACAACCTGAAAGTTGACGGAATTGTCGGCCCTAAAACCTTGTCAGCACTCAAAGGTAAGCCGGAAGACGCCAGCATGGAATCTGCGAAAAAAATCTCGCCCAATGTCGATAAATCTTCGCCATCTCCTACCGCCACAGAAAACACAAACGAACTAGAAGATCCCACTAAAAATCAGCCCCAAGAACCTCTATTTCAAGAACCCTCTTTGCCACCATTTAAAACTGAAAATTCCGAGGATAAAGAAAGTGAATTACCATCCACAAAGCTAGTAAATCCTCCCGACAACACTCAAGGGAAAATGGTCTTGAAAAAAACAATTTATGGCAATATCTCGCCAAAATCAATAGTTTATTCGGGAGATGGGTTGTTTTTTGCTCAAAACATGATGTACCGCCACACAATCACCGTTTACGACAGGAACTTTAAATTAGTCAAGACTATTCCCGATACAGTAAACTTGTCGAAGTTCGGCTTTTCTAAATTCAAAGGCAATTATAAAGGCTCTCCCGTAGAAGCTGCTTTTTCAACCGATGGCAAATATGCCTACGTCTCCAACTACAAAATGTACGGTTCCGGGTTTAGAAATCCGGGAACGGACAGGTGTTCTCCAGCTGCAAAACACGACCAAAGTTTTCTGTACCGCATCAATACCCAAACTTTGACAATAGAAAAGGTAATTCCTGTAGGTGCAGTTCCGAAATTCAATGCTGTTTCGCCTGACAATCGCTTCGCGCTCGCTAGCAATTGGTGCAGTTGGGATTTGAGCGTAGTTGATATCAATAAAAATCTCGAAATCGAGCGAGTGAAACTGGGTGCATATCCTCGGGGTATTGTTGTTACTCCTGACTCAAAAAATGCCTATGTTGCCATCATGGGTTCTTCCGATATTGCGAAAGTGAATCTCATCGACTTTTCGGTAGAATGGCTTAAGAATATTGGCAATGCGCCGCGTCATTTGACGATCGATCCCAATGGAAAGTATCTTTATGCCACTTTAAATGGTGAAGGAAATGTGGCAAAAATTGACCTAAAAACGGGTAAAGTGGTGGACAAAGTTTCGACAGGAAAAGCACCTCGCAGCATGACAATTTCCGATCAGGGAAAACTGCTTTATGTGGTCAACTATTTCTCGAATACTGTTAGCAAAGTTAGGACGAGCGATATGAAAGTGCTGCAAACAGTGAAGGTTAATTCAAGTCCGATCGGGATTACTTACGATCCGGAAACTAATCAGGTTTGGGTGGCTTGCTATTCGGGAAGTATTATGGTGTTTCAAGATTAATTTAGCTTGTTTCTATGTTCACTCAAGCGTGGACTAAGAAAGAAGGACTAAAGTCCTTACTACAAACTGGTTCGGAGTCAGAACTTTAGTCCTCAGAATTAATGCGGTAGCAAAGGTGACGATGCCTTTGCAACCGAATTTCATATCAATTACAAAGCTTTTAAATTAATTTTGTGCAAACTTATAAAAAGACAATCGATATCTTTACTACGAGGTACTAACTTATCTTTTTCAGTTAAGAGATGTTGTGTGATTAGTGGTGGAATAGGAAAACAAGCTTTTATTTTAGTATCTTTAGCTTGAGGGCAATAAATTTCAACATCATGTCGATTACTTACTTGTTGTTTCAATTGATAGATTATGGTGGTGTTTTGGTTATAGTTACATAAATCAATAATTATTATTACACCACCTACAGGTATTTCATTAAGCAAAAAATTTAGATTTGTTTGAACTGTAGATATATTATAAATTTCATTTAGACAATTTTGAAAAATAAACATTTGGCTTTTTTGAATTGTTGTTTTGACTGAGTGAAGAGAATTAGATTCGCATAAATCTAGGTAATTACTATTTAGCTTTAAATCTCCGCACCAGTATTCCGGTATCACAAATTTTTCGGTAATATTTCTGCTTAAAGTCCATTCCTCAGAAGCAATATCATATACATTAACAGTTAACTTTTTAATGTTTTGAGACTTATCTGATAAGTATTTACTTAAACCTACGATTTCTGGACATGGCCCTGCACCAAATAAGCATACTTCTAGCGTTTCCTTTGTTAGATTTTTTAATAAATTTTGAGCGTGTATCATTTCTAATATTTGAAAATTCATGTACGCATAATGGGGATAATAACGCATCAAATAAACTGCTTGAATTGACGGCTCCGAATAATTTACTTTAACCTGATTCGATCTATAAGAATTCCACAATGCTTCTGCGGGTTTTTGTAATGATTGTAAATAGTTTTCAAAGGTTCCCTGGTTGGTAGTCCTAAACAAGTAATGATAAATTGTAGTGATGGATAAAATACCAAATCGCACCGATGTGATTATTTAATG
>NZ_JAUBPW010000149.1:0-2766 GCF_036700965.1 Microcoleus sp. Pol8_D6
ATTGTTGCTTGAGTGTTTGTTCTTCCATTGGATGTCTGAATGTCTAGATATCTAGCAGCCGATCGCCCTTCACGACCAATCGGCAAATTGCTACACATCTGCTGGAACTTCTGTTGTTTTTCCCGCACCTAAAACGTATTCAACGAGCGTTTCATTGGAGACCCAGCGGCGCGCCCACGTTTGGTATTCAGGATCTGCGCTGTCTCTGATTCGCCAGCGGTTGTCCGGCAAGCGGTCTATGAATAGCTTCACGCATCGACCGTTTACGTAGTCGAGGCTCAACCCTGAATCGTCCAACTTGATGTCCCCTGGATGGATGTCTAGGTTTTCCAGTCCGCGCAGGAATCCCAAACCTACGTTCTTGGAATATTTGATCGCGTGCATGGCGATTTCCTTAATCTGTTGTTCCGTGGCTTCAAATTCAATTGCCATTTTTTTATCTTGCTGAGGGACTGGCCGATCGCCCTTCACGACCGATCGGCATTGTCTTACTGTCTTACTGGTGACTTACAGCATCTTTAAACTGCTTGCCTGCTGAAAATGCTGGAACTTTAGTTGCTGGAATTGTCATCTTGTCTCCGGTTTTGGGGTTGCGACCTTCCCGCTCTTTCCGCTCCCTCGCTTCCCAGGAACCGAAACCTACCAGGGTTACTTTCTCGCCGTCGGCGACTGCTTCAGTTACACAATCAAGGAAAGCGTCCAGCAGTGCGTTAGCTGCTTTTTGGGTGGTTTCGGCTTTGGCCGCCATCAGTTCCACCAGTTGTCCTTTGTTCATAAGTGCGATCGTCTCCTCAATTGTTAGTTATCAGTAATTAGTAACGCACTCGCATCCTCTGAATCTTCAAATTTGTCCAGCGGTTCTTCTCCGATGTAATCATCTAAAGTCTCCAGGGTCTGCGGATCATCATCCGCTGCGACTTCTTGCCATCCCGAATCGAGGTCTAAAAACTCTTTGGAATTGGGATCTAGAAGATTCTGTAACTTCCGAGCAAAGCATACAGCCTTGGCAATTTGGTCGTCTTCATCTTCTCCGTATCTGGCGGTGAATTGAATGCAGCGGATCACAGCGATTGCTATGTTCCAGCTAATCTGTGCCGTTATGGGCTTTTCTACGGGTTTTTCCACTGGGGGGGGCAGAGGCTCGTCCTGTGTCTGCGTCTGTGGCAGGTCTTCTTGAGGGTTCATAAGTGCGATCGCCTCTAACGACTAATAACTAATAACTAATGACTAATTACTAACGCAAAACCAGCACCTGACACGGGCGCTGGTTTCTGTTGCGGTTATTCTGCGAGGGTTTCCCCGCCGTTAGTGGCTGATGATTGTGATTGTTGCTGCTGCTGCATTAACTGCAACTGCTCCTGCATTAACTGCTGTTGCTGTAGCAGCATCTCTTGCTGCCGCCGCATCTCTTGGTACTGTTCTTCCTGCAATTCCTTGAGCTTGATTAAGTTATTCAGTTTTTCTTCATACTCCTTGACCTCCTCCCGATACCACACGATGCACTCATTCGACTTGACCAACTGCTTGCGAGTGTCATCTATTAGTTGGTCGAGAACTCCCCCAAAGGGGTGGAAATTTCCAGCTCCCGGCGCGCTATCTTCTCGATCAAATGTGAAGAGCTGATTCCGAACCCCTGCGCCAGCTCTCGCAGAAGCCGCGCTGCCGTCGGTGTTAGGGTAAACACTTTGTCCACCTTCACTTCCCCGTACTCCTTCTGTTGTGCTTTCTTGACTTTGACCATGTTGTAGATAATTCATAACGTCTTCCTTAAAAGATTACCAAAGTCACCTAGGTGATGTTGACATAGTTACCGAGGTGACTCTATGATATATCAAAGTCACCTCGGTGACAAGATTGCAAAGCATACCGAACAAGCCGGGCGGGAGTGCAGACCCGCCCTTTCCCCTAACCTATGTACACCCTAGAAAGTCTCCAACAGAAGAATTTAAAGGAATTGAAGGAAATCGGCTGGCAGCTCAACGTGCTCCCGGATGGCGATCGCCGGTGCCGCCAAAACTGGATCGATGCCATCGCCGGCGTCAATCCCCCGCTGCTGCAACTGCTGGAAGTTTCCCCCGGTGTCGAAACAGTCCAGGAGGCGATCGAAGTTCAAGCCCAGGAGCCGATCGAAATTCAAGCCCAGGAGCCGATCGCGCAAGCGGCCAAAATTTCCCCCGGTGTTATTGAAGAGTTGTTGGATATCGAAAAATTATTTTTATCCGAAACGTGCGACTGTCCTGCCTGCGGGGGTTCTGACACTTTGTTCCCAGACTGGGAAGACGAGTATGCTTTTGGATTTTGGACTATCCGCTGTACGCATTGCTATTCCACGTGTTGCACGGACACGCTCCCCCCTTGCTTCTTAGATGATGATGATGATGATGATGACGACAAGCCGATCGCACAAACAGTCAAAAATTCCCCCGGTGTCAATTTCGATCCAGAGGAATTCCGGCAGACTCACGCTCCTGAGATTGAAAGCTATTTCGAGAGTTTCACCGAAGCCGATCGCCCGCCGAACCGTGGCGACAACGGCCGCGACCGACTCGAAAGTGAGCCAGAAATGAGCCAAAGTGCGATCGTACAAGCGGCCAAAAATTCCCCCGGTGTCAAAAGCAAGTCAACCGCTCATCAACTGCTGGAACTGTTCAAGAGCAAAGCGCACATCATCCCCGATTCCCCCGTCGAGGAGGAAGTGACCGAAAGTGCGATCGGGCAAACTGAAGTTGATCAGCTTTCTGATCAGAATCCGATCTTGACAGGCTG